>CP108402.1:0-27920 GCA_045039925.1 Streptomycetaceae bacterium NBC_01309 | reverse complement strand
GAGACGACAGCCTCCTTCACTGCGGTGCTACCAGACGGTGCCCGCTAGGACGGCTTCCTAGCGGGTCACCAGCCGAACCAGTCCTTCAGAGCCCGGTACGCCGTATAGGCGAACGGACCCCACTTGCGGACTGCTTCCGTGGCTGGCTTGCTCTGGCTGCGCACCCGGCGCCCCAACTTCCCGAGCAACGGGTTCTCCTGTCCTGGCCCGTAGGGGCCTTTCGTGTTCCCGACCGTCACGATCGCGACGGTCTAGACACACCACGAGGTGCGGCCGGGGAACAGGAGAGCTACGCAGGGGAAAAGGGTATCTCTGCGAACGGCCCCCTCTCCTACCGGTTTTCCCCTCAACGGGACCACTCCGGTGCGACCGGGTGATCGAGATCCTCATATCTCCTGACATGGGTACCGCGGAGGGATCTCGAAATCGGTCCGATCGGCTACCTCGGCCCGGGTACGCAGGGCGTAGTACCTGCGGCACTCTAGATGCCGTTATTCCGGATATGAAACAAATTGCGACAAGGGAGCACGGGCTGCTGACGGCACGTCACCCGGCAGGCCCCGCCGACGGATTCGCGCGGGAACGCGTACAGCGGCCACCCTGTGGCCTGCACACCCCACCCTCGTTCCCTGAGCACCAGGAGCACGCCGTGCCCGCCGCCCGCCGCCGCCTCGGAACCGGACCCCTCCCCGCCCCGGCCCCTGCGGTCGAGCCCCCGACCGCGCGACTGCCGTACGTCGCAAGCCTCGTCGCCGACCAGGCCGCCGCCGACGCCGACGACCAGGAGCACGCGCAGCTCGACCGCGGCCGCCGTCAACTCGGCATCGGCGTACGCCCCCAGGCACGTTCCTGATCGGATTTTTCCGCTCAGATCACAGTGGGGTGCACCTCGTCAATTCACAGGGATAGGAACCTTGACAGCCCCGACATGTGTCCTGGGAAGATCGCCTTCAACAGGACACGCTCTTTCGGGAGACGTGTGACCTGATCTCAGGCCCGTCCCTGGTGGGGCGGGCCTTCGTCGTCTGGGCGTGGGCTCGGTGCCCCGCCGTGGCGCGCTCCACCACAGATGACGACACGGCGGGGCTGGACCTCGGGGAGAGGCCGCACGTGTCAGGAAACCCCACCACCCCGGTACCGCCGCAAGCCCCGGTGCCGGTGCAAGCCGTGCCCGAAGGCGTGGACGTGCGAACCATGGTGCTGCTCCTGGTCCTCGTCGTCGTGGGAATCGTGGTGTACGTCGCGTACCGCAAACCGGCGCTGGGGACCGCAATCGGCATCGGCGCGGCGGTGCTCGTCGCGCTCCTGCTCGTCCTCGGATGGAGCGGTCCCGTATAGACGCGTCCCCGCGGCGGCTGCGGTGGGACCGGCGTCCGCGCCGCACGCCCGCCGCGGCCGCCGCCGGCGGGCGCGGCCTTGATGTAGGTAGAGCGCAATTCGGCAACTACCCCGGATCGAACAGGCGGGCGACAAGGCTCCCTTGTCAGTCCGCGACTGAAGGGCAACGCCTGGCGATACTCACGCGCGGACGCGCCGCGTAGGGCGCTCCGAAAGCTCCGAAAACCTCTTCGCCGAGCACTGCTACAGAGATCTGTATCCCTCCTACAGATTGATCTGTATCCCCACTTCGTCTTGACGCGGCCTGTGAGGGCCCGATTCGATTTGGAACTGCTGGCCTGAACAGCCGCTTCCAATGGGAGGGGTCTGTCAGGCGACCAGCGCCGTCGGCCCGCCCGTGGAGGTGGGCCTTCGTCATCTCGGCGTGGGCTATTGGCTGCCCCGCCGTGGCGTTCTCCACCACAGATCCCGGCACGGCGGGGCTGGACCTCGGGGAGAGGCCGCACGTGTCAGGAAACCCCACCACCCCGCCCCCCACGCAAGCTCCGGTGCCGGTGCAAACGGTGCTCGAAGGCGTGGACTCTCGGACGATGGCGCTGCTCCTGGTCCTCGTTGTCGCGGGCATCGTGGTGTACGTCGCGTACAAGAAGCCGACGCTCGGCACCGCGATCGGCATCGGCGCGGCCGTGCTCGTCGCGCTCTTGGTCGTCCTGGGTTGGAGCGGCCCCGTATAAACGGCCCGCGCCCGGGTCGGCGAGTCCGCCGCAACATAAGCGGGCTTATGGCGGATCTGCGGGTCTGGCGCGTAGGGCGGTGAGGTCGAGGAGGGCGTTGGTGCGTTCGGTGGGGTCGGTGATGGTGCGGGCGGCGTAGACGGCTTCGTCTTCGAGGGCGGCGCGGCGCTGCTCGGCGTGCTGGGCGGCGCGTTCCTGTTCGCGGGCGGCGCGCAGCTGCAGGACCAGGTGCACGATCACGACGGCCGCGCCGAGGGCGAACAGCGGCGCGGTGACCCATAGCGGGGTGCGGACGGCGGCGGAGAGCAAGGGGGTCAGGACCGGCGCGGCGGTGGCGGTGAGCGGGTTGGTCACGGCGGTCCCCCTGATGGTGTGGGCGGGGGCTGTGTTGCCCCTGATCTCCACATTGCGCCTGCTCAGAGCGCTGGGGCCGGGTGTGGGCAGGACCTGCCGATCATGGGCGGAACCTGCCGCGCGCGAGCCGGAGGCGGGCACCGGTTGGCAGCGTTTCGCCACGGAACCGCCGTGTCGGAGAGGAGACTTGGCAGTTCTGGGCAGGCGGCGGGCCGGAAGTGTCCGCGCGAGGGCAGGGGGATGTGTGCCGATCTTGATGCCGGGTGAGGGCGTGGTGCCGGCGGGACCGCGGCGGGACCTGGTCGCGGCGCTGCACGAGTTGTACACCAACGCAGGCCGTCCGAGCACCCGCGACGTGGAGAAGGCGATCGCCGCCGACAACACCCTGAGGGCGACGGTCAGCCGCGAGACGTTCGGGGGGGTGCTGAACGGGAGGTCTGTCCCGGACTGGCCGCGTCTGGAATCGGTGGTGCGGCACCTGGCCACGGTCTCCGTCGTCAGCCCCCGTCCGGACGCGGACGCGCAGGTGGCGCGGTTCCACGGGCTGTGGCAGGCGGACCGCGACGCCCTCCCCGCCGTCGGCCTCCCGGTCCTCGGTCCGGTGCACGGGCCCGCAGGTGATGAGAGGAGTGGTGGCGAGGCCGCACCATTGCATCCTCGGCAAGTCACCAGGGGCCAGATTCTGGCGGTGCTGTCCCGGCACGGTCTCGACGACGAACCGCTGCGCACCCAACTGCGCGAAAACCCCGATCAGGAAATAGATGTTGGCGTGGCGCTGGAGCTGTTGGCGTACGTGGCCCTCGCGCGTACGGGGAACGGGGATTCCCGTGCCGACCGGCTCGAACTGGAGCTTGCCGTTGCACGGAGAGACGCCGACCAGCTGCGCGAAACCCTGAAGCAGCTCAAGGAGTTCGTGTCCACGCGCGCCCATATGGCGGGCGAGGCTGCCGCGCGGTGGGAGCAGAAGACGGCCGAAGTCCCGGCGGAGTGGCTGTACCGCGTCTTCGCCGTCCTGAAGCTCGATCTCGGCAGCCTCTACGAAACCGCCTTCGGCCGGCAGCCTGAATCTAGCCCCGACCCCCTCCGCTTCGACCTGCAGGTAGCCCCCTGGTGGGAACTGCCTGAGAGGGAGCAACGCGAGCCTCGGTCGGACTACTGGCACCCGCTCCGCCCCCAGGGGGGCCCCCGACGTCCGACACGCCCCGAGGTCACTGGGCCGGAGCGTGAGCGTAGGGAAATCTCTTCGCCCCTGCCCCCGGTCCCTCCGCCGAAAGCTAAGCCCCGCCGGTCGGACCTCTGGCCTACAGGCTGAAGCCGCCCATGCTCGGGCTGCCGTGCGTGGGCGGGCGGCGGGTAGCCTCGCGGTGCTGCCGCTCGATCTCCTCGCGCTGCCGGGCCTCGCGCTGCTCCTGTTGCCGCTCGGCAGCCCGCTCCACGGCAAGCCGGGACCGCTCGATGCCCTCGCCTGCGCTGCGCAACGGATCGAGGTCGGCGAGGCGTTCGCGTACCGCCGCCTCCTCGCGCAGGCCTGCCGCGTGCTCGCGCAGCCGGGCGGCCTTGTCGGTCGGGCTGTGGCCGATGCTGGTCGACTGGGCGGCGGTGCTGCGGCGCGGCCGCGCGAGGTCCCGGTCGACTGCCGCGGCGTACGCCTCGTCCCACCCGTCGCGCAGCTCCTCGAACGCGGACCGCACGTCGACGTTCGGCACGAGCCGTTGCGCCTGCCGGCGGAACTCGGCGGCGCGCTGCCGGGCTTCGGTCTCGGCTCGCTGCGCCGCGACGATCTGGTCGCGCAGCTGCTCGGCGCGCGCGTCGACGTCGGCGCGCGAGGTGCCGGCCTTCCGCAGTTGCCACCACGACCAGGTCTGCATCGGCGCGACCTCGGCGAGCTCCTGGCGGCGCGCGTCGCCGGTCGCGCGGTGCCGGTCGGTGTGGCCGCTCCACGCGTCGGCCTGCATCGCCGGGCCGTACGCGGCCTCCAGCGTCGCGAACCGCTCCCGCAGCGCGGCGACCTCAGGCCCGCGTCCGGCGGCGGCGTGCTCACGCCACACCCGGTTGTCCTCGGCGCGCTGCCGCACGGCGGCTTCAAGCTCGGCGGCCTGGTCGTCGGCCTTCTCGGCGGCCGCCGCCGGGTTGAGCACGCGGCCGTACTTCCGCTCGGCACTTTTGGGGATCGTGTCGCGCGCGAGCTGGCGGCGCTTCAGCTCCTCCAGCCTCGTGGCGATGGCCTCGTTGCCGCGGCGGGCCTGTACGGGGACCTCGCCCGGCGCCGCCAGTTCGTGGCTGACCATCCCGGCCGGGCGGTCGCGGTCGAGCTTCGCACCGTACGCCTTGACCGCGCGGTGCAGCAGCTCGGCGCCGTCACGCGGCTCGCCGACCGTCGCGAGGGCCGATTCGTCCTCGACCTGGTCGAGCGCCAGGAACAGGTGCGTCTCGCCCCGCGCACGCGACAGCGCGGGATACGCGGTGAACGCGTCCGCGCCGGGCCCGTAGACGTACGCCCGTTCCGCGCTGAGGCCTTGCGCGGACGCCACGGTCATTGCGTAGCCGTGCGACAGGTCGCCGCGTGCGATGTGCGCCGGCGGAATCCACGCCGACTCGGTCACCGGCCCGTCCGTGCCCGCGCGCCGCCACTCCACGCGCGCGCCGCGGCCGCGGTGCACGTCGACCACGAGGCCCCGGTAGCCGTTCAGGACGTCGGGGGCGGTGTCGTCGTAGCGGGAGCGGTAGTCGTTGCGGCGCACCCGTACGACGTCGCCGACCGCGAGTGTCAACCGCTCCCCGCCCGGCCGCGCGAACGCGGTGTCCGGCCCGGCCAGTTCCCCGGCCTGGCGCGCGGCGGTGCGGCACGCCGCGTTCAAGGCCTCGGCGTCGCTGTTCCTGGTCGTCATCAACAACAGGTTCGCGATGCGGTCGTGAGTATCGTCATGCCGGTTCCGGACGCTGTCCCACGCGGCGATCAGCGCGGCGTGGGCCTCGGGCACCGTCGCGGTGGCGTGCACGAAACCACCGTCGGCGAGCTGCCGTACGGCGTCCGCGCGTTCCCCGGTCCGCCACGTTGCCAGCGCGGCGCGCTCGACCTGGCCGCGCTGGCGCCGGTTCTCCGACAGCTCCAGCCCGGCGACCAGGCGGTGCGCCTCGGCGAACCCGCCGCCGATCCCGACCGGCTGCAACTGCTGCGGGTCGCCGATCCCGACCAGCTTCGTACCCGTGCGCGCAGCCTCCCGCAGAAGCGCGGCGAGGGACCGGTCGTCGACCATCGCGCCCTCGTCGACGACCAGGACGTCGACACCGGCAAGGCCCGGTCCGTCCTCGATGTGGCGCAGCCACGCCGCGACCGTCTTGGACGCGATCCCGGCCTCGGCGGCGAGGTTGCCCGCGGCCACCGCCGCCGTGCTCGTCCCGGCCACCACCAGCCCGGACGTCTCCCACGCCATCCGCGCCGCCGACATGAGCGTGGTCTTGCCCGCCCCGGCGACGCCGACGACCAGGTCGACGCCGTGCCCGCCGGTCACCAGCCGCTCCAGCACCGCGCGCTGCTCCTCCGACATGGTGAAGCCGTTGACGGTCTCGAACGTCTCGGCGGTGAGCGCGGCCTGCTCCGGGGTGAGCTGCGCGGCGCCCTCCGAGAGCCGGGCGGTGGCCTGCTCCACGATCGTCGCCTCGGCGGCGAGTACGTCGCGCGAGGTGTACCGCGCGGTGTTCGACATGGCGGTGCGCTGCTGCTCCGGCAGCGGCACGGCGACCGTCAGCATGTCGTCGGTCAGCAACTCGCCCGCGGCCGCCGACGCGAGCCCCGGCACCGCGTCCATCACCTGCGCCAACGCGTCCGCACGCGTGAAGTCCTTGCGGTGCGCGGTCAGTCCGTCCTCCGGGTCCAGCACGCGCCCGGCGAGGATCCACGTCGGGGTCGGCAGCGGCGGGTTGCCGTCCGGGCCGGTGCGGTGCGGCCCGCCGTGCTCGGGCGGCCCCGGGATCGCCTCGCGCACCATCGCGTCGACGTCGACGAGCCGCGCCGCACGCTCCCGCCACTCGGTGCGCACGTCCGCCTGGTCGACGCCCTCGACCTTGGCCTCGCGGGTGCGCGCGGACACGGCTTTCATGGTGTGCCGGTCCGCGTCCGTACCGGCCACGGCGACGACTTCGGCGGTGCGCCGGCTGAACTCGGTGCGCACCGACTCGTCGACGCCGCGCACCTCCCACGCGCCGGTGCGTTCGTCCCGCTCCCACACCAGCCCGAGGCGCTGGTGCGTCAGCGTGCGCAGCCGCGCCTTCACCAGCGAGTCGGCGGCGCGCGCGTGCCGGTGGAAGTCCTTGCCGCCCTTCGCGAGAGCACGCCACTTCGCGTCCACGGTCGAGCGGCCGTACGCCGCCATCGTCACGTGGACGTGCAGGTGCGGATCTCCCGCGCGCATCACCCCGGCCTCGTCGGCCGTCGGGCGTGCGGACCGGTGCACCGTCATCCACCCCAGCACCCCGGAGGACTGCTGCCGCTCGGGGGTGCGGCCGTCGCCGTTGTGGCCGGCCAGCGTGTACGCGCACCAGCCCTCGACCGCCGCCACCGTCTCCCGCGCGGCCTCGAGGAACATCTCCTCCAGCTCGGCGGCCGTCGCCGGGTCCGCGAGCGCCATGAGCGCGCTGTAGCTCTTGGGCAAGTCGAGGACGAGGTCGTAGCCGCGGTTGCCGTTCGGCACCGTCCAGCCCTCGTACTGCCGCGCGGCCGCCAGCTCGTCCGCGCCGTACACGTCCTCCAGCGCGACGCCCGCCGCGTCGGCGACTTCCGCAAGGTCTTGCACCGCGTACCGGCAGCGCTCGCCCTCCTTCACCGCGCGGCGCTCCATCCGGCCGAACAGCGCGGCGGCCTCCCGGGTCCGGAGCACCGGCCCGTCGTGCTGCGCAGCATCTTGCTCATCACCATGACGGGCGGCGTGGATTGCCTCGATGAGCGGCGCGGCCGCGAGGTGGGATCGCGGGTCGGTTTTGCGGCGCAGTGTCACCAACTGCTCCCCGGTGCCCGGGTGGGTGCCCTGCATCAACGCCCGCGCGGCGTCCGGGTGGACCGCCGTACCGGCCGTCAGGCCCACCTCGGCGAGGCCTGCGCCGACCCACTCCATGTCCGGCCCGAGCCGGTACGCGACCTGGGCGTCCGGGGCGTGTTCGAGGTCGCAGCCGCACGCGCCCGACAGGCGGTACTCCACCTGCTCCATCGCCTTGATACCGGTCACCCACGCCACGAGCCTCGCCCCCTCCCGATGCTTCGCGGCCAGTGGGCCGTCTCCCTGAGACCTTGGTCCTAGAACGTGTGATGTTGAGGTGAGAGTAGGGGTGTGCCGTTGGGGTGGGAAGGGCTGAGTGGATGAAGTGCGGTCGGTGGCATGGCGGGTGTGGGAGGCGGCTGGCCGTGGGGGAGGCGGGTGAAGGGGACGGAAAGTGGTTCCTCGGGCAGCGGTGTGTAATCGCATGCCGGGCTACGTGAAGTGCCAAGGAATCGCAGGCAGACAAGGGGGGAGGTGCCTGGGATCCAGGCCTCAGCTCGTGTAGTCGCCTTGAACCGCTCAGATCACCGTTGATCCGTTGTGTGTAAGCGAGTTGGGGGACCTAGGCTCAGCTCATGACGCGCTTACGACAGTGCCGCTAAGGCAGATTGCTGTACGTGTGTTTGACATATCTCTATCTAACAAGCGCAAGGCCGCCCGGAGATCTTTGGCGAGAGACCGGGCGGCCCTGGTGAGAACCCTCGGGAGGGCTCTGTCATGCACACTAGCGAGCCGAGCGGCAAAACGTCTGATCCTCGTGACCCCAGGTGGCCTCGCTTCAGGAGGTTCTTCCGGGATGTCCTGGTCAACGTGATCGCCGGTCTCGTGGTCGCGATCCTGATTGCGGTCTTCATCCTGTTGTTCTGAGAGGCCGGACGGAACCCCTGCCGAACTCGACTCGGCGGGGGTTCTGTCCGTACGTGGCGGCGCCTGGATCACTCGGGCTGGTGGTCCCACAGGTTGACCGTCTCGCCGACGCGTAGCGGCTTGTCGGTCGGCCCCTTGATGTGGCCGGGCACGATGCGGTCCTCATGTTCGCAGTCCCCGGACGCGTGTCCGTGGGTGTTCAGGCAGGTGTAGCGCCGGTAGGGGCGCACCGGCCACCGGCACGACCACGACGGGGTGTCGCGTCCGGTCGACGCGGCGGCGTCCTCGGCGGCGGCCGTCCTGCTGGGACGGTGCCGGGCGTGGACATTGACGACGCGTACGGTGCCGTCGCCGGTGATGCCCTCGCGAGCGTCCCGCTTGCGGCCGGAACGGTCGCGCGGAATCTCCTCGATCTCGGTGAACTGCGAGGTTCCGGTCTGGCTCATGAGCTGCCACGCGGTATAGACGACCTGGGCCCAGTGCTGGGTGTTGCCGGGGTCGGCCTCCTCGAACGGCGCCCCGAACCCCAGCACCGATTCGTTATCCCAGTTGAGAGCGGGCTGCTTTGCGGCGCTCGCGACGACCTGTCGGGCCGTGATGCCGCGCCCCGTGTTGTCGCGGGCGACGATGGTCTCTGGCGGCAAACCCTCGAACTCCGGGCCGGGACCCGCGTAGAAGGTCAGCCACACGCCCTCGTAGTCCGGCGGCAGTTCGTGGAGCGCGCCGGGCGTCAGCTGGACCGCCCACCGGACGCGGGGCGAGTAGCCGTTTTCGTCAGTGACTTTGAAGTCGCAGGGAGTCCAGACGGACCAGGACACGGCGACGATCGGGATCGTCACCTCGATCGGGTCGCCGTCGAGGGCGTAGTCCTTCGTAACGTCGAGGGTGTAGCCGCCAATGGGCTCGCCAAAGACCAGGAACCCGGTCGGTACCGGAAGTCGGCGCTTCTGCATCGGCTCCTGCGGCGGCGTGACCGCGGCCGCCAAGGCGAGCGCGGTCATGTCGGCGGTCGCGAAGTACAGCGACGCCTCTTGCAGGCGCCGGGCCTCGCTGTGTGCCATAGGGACCGCAGCGATGGAGCCGAACGAGCGGCCGGCCAGCCGCGGGTCGTCGATGGTGGGGAACATCGTGCCCTTGCCGCCGTTGAGAGCGTTGGCGATCGAGAACTTCGCGACGTCGCTGACGGTGTACTCCACGAGCTGGGCACGCACCTCCGGCAGTTGCCGGGGGTCCGGCGGACTCCACGGGGGTAACGGCGTCGCGGGCATCCCCGGACGGGGCGCGGGGACCTGGACCATCAGTGCTGTCCCGTCTCGTAGTCCGCGCACACCGGGCATCGTTGTGTGCGGGTCACAGTTCGGGCTCCTCGTTGTCCTGGTCGCCGTCGAAGTCCTCGTTGCTGGTGTCGTACGCGACTGCGGTCAGTGCGGACTGCGCACGTCCCAGGGCCTCGCGCAGGGCCTGCGCGTACCCGGCCGCGTCCTCGAGCGCGACCACGGCGTCCGCGACCTTGGCCTGCGGGTCGCTGCCGTCGTCGGACCGGAGCCGGTCTCCGGTCAGCAGGCCCACGAGGAACGTGTCGAGCTGGTGCAGGGATTGCGGCAGCCGCGAAGCGGCGGTGCTCAGGTTGCCGAGCACGCTGTACGCGTCGCCCGGGTACCTCAGCCCCTCCGCACCCGGCGACTGCGTCGCGAGGTTCAGGTCGCGCACGCCCTCGGCGATGCCGTCGGCGATCTGCGCGGGAGTCTGCTTCATCGTGTGACCTCCACGGGGTCGTCGGTCCTGCTGTCGGCTGTGCGGCGGCGCTTGTAGCGGTCGTGGGCGCCTTGGCGGGTGGTGCCGATGGCTTCGCCGATCCGGGACCACGGCGTCCGGGCCGCGGCCGCGTCGGCGACCGCCTCGTCGACGAGGCGGGTTGCGTGGCGCGATGCTTCCGAGAGCGCGGCGGCGGCCTCCAGCGGCCCCAGCGCCGCCGCCAGCGCGTCGAGTGCGTCGAGCGCGGCCCGGAGCGGGACTTCGACGCGCGCAGCGTCGGCGGCGGCCTCGATGTGCGTCCACCACTGCGCCAGCGCGGTGTCCTCGTCTGCCTCGGCAACGTCGTCGGAGGGCGCGGCGGACAGCGGCACGTCCGTCCCGCGCCACCCGCACACGCACACCGGACGCAGCGCTGCGGCGGACTGCGCGGGCAACGGCCGGGGGCCGGTCCACCAGCCCCGCCACTCCCGTTCCCGGACGCAACCGTCGTCGGTGTACGTCGGAACGACCCCGCCGGGCAGCACCCCGGCTGCGCCGCCGCGGTGCTCGACTCCGGTAGCGGCCACCGCGTCAAGGTCGTGCACCCACGTGAACTCCATTTCCCCTCCCCTCTGATTGTCATGAAAGCTTGACGGCTTGATGTCAGCAGACTCTGACGCTTGATCGCAAGCTGTTCCACCCGATCGCGTGGTGGCGAATCCTGGCGCGTGCCACGGCGGTTCGCCCCCGGCGCCGCGTAACAGGCCCCGGCAACGCGGTGGTCGCGAGGGCGAGTTATCGCAGCGGGATGGCGGGGGCGGGTGGCGTTTCGGGCATGTCTGCGAAATGGGCTCGGGCGGCATGGGTACGGTGCTCGCCATGACGATGAGCGGAACCGCGATGCTGAACCAGAAGGGCGGCGTCGGGAAGACCACGGACACCGCAGGGCTCGCGGGCGCGCTCGCGGCCGCCGGCAAGCGGGTGTTGGTGGTGGACTACGACCCGCAGGGGAACCTGACGAGTGCCTTGAAGGCGCCGCGGCTGGTCCCGTCGGAGAAGCCGGGGGTGACTCCGACGACGCTGACGCAGTCGATGATTCACGGCTGTTCGCAGGATCAGGCGCGTGCTTTGGTGCACCGGCACAGCGACCGGCTGCACGTCATCCCGTGGGCGATCGACATGTACAAGCTCAACCGTCAGCTGTACTCGGTGCGGGCGGGGACCGAGCGGTTGCGGCGGGTCCTGGAGCTGCTGGCGGAGGACTACGACGAGTGCATCGTCGACTGCCGCCCCGCGCTCGACCTCGACACCGACAACGCGCTGGAGTACGCCGAGAACCTGCTGGTGCCGGTCGAGGTGGACGAGTTCTGCATTGAGGCGCTGGACCAGCTGTGGGAGCAAGTCAAGACGCTGGAGGCGGAGCTGCGCCTGCCGCCGCGGGTCTGGCGTGGACTGGTGATCAGCCGGGTCAACCTGCCGCTGAGCGCGTTCCTCAAGGAGGTCCGCAAGGCGCTGCACGCCTACTCGCCGCCGCGAACGGAGGGTGTTCCGGAGGACTTCGTGCTGCCGGTGGTCGGGGAGATCTTGGTCCGCACCGCGTTCCCCGAGGCGAAGAACAAGGGACAGACGATCGACGAGTACGAGCCCCGCAGCGACGCGGCGAAGATGTTCCGCGACCTGGCGGTGAAGGCCGGCTACCTGGAGGCGGCCGCGTGAGCAAGGCCAAGTCGAAGAACTGGACCATCGGTACCGAGCGGCGCGGCGGCACCATGGCGGAAGGCCTCAGCGACCGTTTCGCGTCGGAGTCTCGGGACCTGGCGATCCCGGCCGCACGTGAACCGAAGCTGTTCGACACCGGGACGCTGCCTGCGGGACGCGCCGAGCGGTTCCAGACCTGCCGGGCCTGGATCGACGACGCGCGGGGGCGGGCCAATGCCACGGTCCGCGAGGCCCACCAGAACTTCGCCGTGGAGGCCGGCGCCGCCCTCGCGGAGATTTTGCGGGATGAGCTGTGGCGTGAGGAGTACGCGACCGTCCACGCGTACGCGAAGGCGGATTGGGGCTGGACCGCGGCGCGCCTCTACCAGTTCGTCAAGGCCGGGCCCGCCATTGCCAAGGTCGTCCCGGTGCTGGACGGTCCGGTGCCCGAGTCGCAGGCGGTGATCCTCGCCCCGGTGCTGGACAGCCACGGCGCTGCTGCAGTCCGGGAGAGCGTGGCGTACGTCGAGAAGAGCGGGCGCAAGGTCACGGCGGCCAACCTGGCGACCGCGGTGCGGAAGCTCGGGTACGTCCCGTCGGCGAAGGAGTCCGAGGCGGCGACGGCTCCCGCTGCGACGTCCGTGGTCGTCGACGACCAGGAGCAGGCCGAGCTACCGGCCCCGGCCAAGCCGGTTCGTGCAGAACGGACGGCGGTCGAGCGTCTGGAGGACGCCCGGGAGCGCCTCGGCAGGGTTGCGAACCTGGTGTCACGCACGGCGGTTCATGATGCGACTGGGGAGCACCCGGCCCACGCCGCGCGGGTACTGCGTGCTCTGACCGCCGACGTGGTGCTCATCGCGGGCGCGCTCGGGCTGCGGGTCGTAGGCGAGGACGGGAAACCTCTGAGCTGACGGTTCGTCAGTCTGATTCAAAAATTTTTGAACGGGGCCACCGGACCCCACGAGCCGGGTACGGCACTTCGCCCCCCTGCCGCGCAGCGGCAGGGGGGCGGTGTCTTGGGGGTGGGTCCCTCCGTATGGGCGGCGGGGCTTGTCTACGGCGGCGCGGCGCCGGCCTGCAAGGGCTCGCCCCCGGTTTTGGGGCGACCCGGACGCGAGTTTGAGGCCGCCGGTTTTGCGGCCTCGGGCTCGTGGCCGGGCTTGGCCCTTGCAGGCCGGTGTCGTGGTGTCGTACCCGTAGGGCCCGGCGTCTGTACGGAGGGACCCACCCCCAAGACACCGAAGGTGACCACCCCAGGAACGTCAGACAAAAGATCTTCGTCCCCTCCGGCGGGTGGTAGTTGCTGGGGGTAGACCGCAGCGTGCGGGGGCGTCGACACGAAGGGCCGTCGCCTAGCTGGTAGCTGTATGGGCTCTAGAAGCTGGGGGACGGGACCTGCCTTGCAGGCCAAGCGAAAGGCCCCAGTACGTGGTGCGTACCGGGGCCTCGCCGTGAGTGCCGATCCTGAGACCTCAGGAGGGGAGGAGGGAAGTGGACCACCGCAGGATGGTGGCGCCGCTGGCGACCTTCACAGCGACCTCAACGATGCGGTCATCGGTCAGGTAGACGGTGCGGATCACCTGAGTCACGACCACCACCTCGGACGTCAGCCCCAGGGCGGATTTCTCTTGCTCGGTAGCAAGACGGGAGGTGACTTCTTCAAGCACGTGGCTCTGAGCTGCTCCCAGCCGTTCGGCTGCGAGTTCGCGGGACCCGCCGGTTGAGACGGCTTGGGTCAGCTCAGGGGTCGCCGCGATCACGTAGGCCGGGTAGTACGAGCTGCTGAGGTGTACAGGTACACCTCCACGGCTGACGAGACGTCGCCGGACATGGACGGGTGTGCCCGGAGCGACGTCGAGACGTGGCGCAACGACTTCGTCAGCGCCGACAGTACCGATCTCCATGATGCGAGAACTCTCGCCGCCGCCGAGCGCCTTGCCAGTGGTCTCGTGCAGGCGGACGCGGGCTGCGATGTTGTGGCTGACCGGACCAGCTACAACGGTGCCGACGCCAGGCTGAGGGAGGGTCAAGCCCTCGCGCTTGAGTTCCCGGAACGCGCGATTTGCGGTCGTGTTCGCGACTCCGAAGTGCTCGCGGACCTGGCGAAGCGACGGCATGGTGTCGCCCGGCCTGAGTACACCGTCCTCGATCTGTCGGCGGTAGTAAGCCGCGATCTCTGCGTACCCGGTGGTCTCGGGCATGGTCGGCCCTCCTTTCTGGGCTGCGTTCATTCTCCTCTGAAGGGTGAAGCAGTACACCCCCGAGGCTAGGACATGAAAAGTTGTAGCGCTACTAGTAGCGCTATTGGCGGCTAGTGGTCTACCTTCAAAAAGGCAAAGCAAGCAGCCCCCGGTGGTGAGACCGGGGGCCGCGGCAGCAGGTCGAGCCCTTGGAGAGGTGACCCGCTAGTGACCATTGTGACGGTGCCGGTGTCGGCACACGAGATGCTCCCCCCGAACAGGGGGGTGAGCCTGGCCCGGCGTCCGCGTGCGGAGGTCGTGGCGGACATGGAGATCCGCGACTCGGCGTTGTTCCACGCCCAGGTCGACGCGGTGCAGGAGTTCCGCAAGTCGCACGCGCACGCCGAGGCGCCGGCGGTGCCGGTGGGCGGCGACTTGTACGAGGAGTACGCGAACACGGTGACGCGGCGGGTGCGCGACCGCCTGGCCGTGGTGTTCGCCGAGGTGTTGGCGGGCGAGGCGCCGGTGTGGCCGCAGGGCCCGCGGTGGCGTGACCGCGAGGGCGACGTGTGGGCGCCGGTCCCGGACCAGGACGACCCGAAGCTCCTCGCGCTCGCCGAGCACGGCGGGCTGCCGATCGTGTGGGAGGGCGACGAGACGCCGCTCGCGGACGTGGAGCGTTTCTTCGGTCCGCTGGAGCTGGTGGCGCCCGGGCCGTGCCCGGACGCGGTGGTCCTGGTCGACGAGGCGCGGGAGTTCGCGGTGCAGGCCGGGATCGGCGGTGCGCTGTGACCTGGTGCGGGATGACCGAGGAGGACCAGCGTCGCCTGGCCGAGGCCCTGGCGAAGAGGAACCAGAAGTCGCGGGCGAACGAGTCGCAGATGGGGGGCTCGTGATGTGCGGGTTCCCCGAGTCCGGTGACGAGAAGGTCGCCGCGTACTTCGACGCGCACCCGCTGAGCCGCGGGCAGCGCTTCGCGGCGTGGTGGGCCCACGAGTTCGGCCCGTGGACGCTGGTGTTCTCCGCTCTGGGAGCCCTCCCGGGCGGGATGCTCCTGATCCTCGCGACCGAGGGCGGGCCGTTCGTGGTGACCGCCGGGTTCCTGACCTGGTACGCGGTCTGCGCCGCCGCGGTGGTGGGCGGCGGCGAGTTCGTCCGCACCGTCGCGGTGCGCGTCCACGAGGCCCTGCACTACGGCGGGTTCACGCGGTGCTCGCGGTGCGCCGGGACGGAGGTGTCCCGGTGAGCGGGCACGTGCGGATCGTCAAGCGCGGCGTGCGTATCGAGGCGCGGTGGCAGGACGACGCGGCGTGCCTCCAGGTCGGACCGGACCTGTTCACGGCTCCGGACGACGAGAAGAACAGCACGGCGAAGTCCACCCGTGAGCGGTGGGCGAAGCAGGTGTGCGCGGGCTGCCCGGTGCGGGCGCTCTGCCTCGAGGACGCCATCGCGTCCGGTGACCGGTGGTCGGTGCGCGGCGGGCTGACGCCCGAGGAGCGCGAGCAGCTGACGTCGTCGGCTGCGGCGTGACGGGGGGACCTGGGATGAGCATCAACGGATACGGCTACGACCGCGGCGGGGACGTCACGCCGCTGTTCGGCGGCCAGCCCGGTGCGCCGGTGCCCCGCTCGCGGCGCGACGAGCGCCGCGCCGACGAGGCGATGCGCGCCGAGCAGCGCCGCGCCGACCAGACGCAGCGCGACCAGCAGCGCCTCGACGCCGAGCTGGCGCGCCGCGAGGCCGACCGGCTCGACGAGCGGGCCCGCCGCGAGGAGCGCCGCGCGGACGCGGACGCCGAGCTGGAGCGCAAGCGCGCCCGCCGTACGGACGCGCAGCGGGAGAAGGCGCGCGCGAAGAAGGAGAAGGCGGCGCGCTCGGCGGCGCGGCGTGCGGCGTTCGTCGCCGCGGTGACCGAGCACATGCCGCTGATCGGCATCCCCGTCGTCGCGGTGTCGCTGGTGGTCGGCTGGACCGGGCAGGCGCAGGCGGCGGCGCACCTGGGCATGGGCGCGATGGCGCTCGGCATCCCGGTGCTGACCGAGGGCATGGTGCTGACCCTGGCCGGGCTGACCGCCCACGCCATCGGCGCCAAGCCGCAGTTGCCGTACCGGGGCCTGTACCGGGCGACGTGGACCGCCGGCCTTTTCGCGGCGGCGTCGAACGCGGGCGGGCACCTGATCGAGGACGCGTCCCCGCAGGGCGTGTACCGGGCCGCTGCGTACGCGCTGGCGTCGCTCGCGGGCCTGGTGCTGTGGGCGATCGTCATGCGCGCCAAGCGCGCGGCGGCCGACGGCGCTTCGGCGGCCGAGGTCGCGCGGTGGCGTCGCATCCGCCGGTCGCACCCGGTCGTCGCGCGCCGCGCCCAGCGGATCGCGGACCTGTCCGGCCGCGAGTTCCCCGAGGCGTTCGCGCTCGCGTGGGAGCGGCGTACCGCCGCTGGCACCGACGAGCCGACGATCCGCGAGATCCGGCGGCAGCGCGGCGCGACTTGGTCGCGGGCGCAGGCCGAGGCGTGGGACGGGAACCCCGCGACGCGCAAGGTCAAGAACGCGGTCCCGGCGGTTCCCGCCGACACCGCCGAGACCGTTCCGGAGAACGCGGACGCGGGTTCCCGCACCCTCGTCGCCGAGGCGGTTCCGGTGCTGGCTCCGGGTTCCGGGCTGTGGGTTCCCACGGGTCCGGACGGACGGTTCGAGCGGTCCGCTGCGGCGGTTCCCGGAACCGACCCCGAGGGGCCCGGAGGCCTGTTCCCGCCTGGGATCGGGGCGTCTGAGGCGGTCGTCGACGCGGCGGCCGACGAGGCGCCCGAACAGGTTCCGTCGGTGTTCTCGGACCGGGTACTGAAGCGGGCCGCAGTCGAGTGGCGGAAGATCCACGCCGCCGCGACGGCGGACCCGACGTACCGCTCCTCGAAGGGCCACCTGGGCGTGAGCCCGTACGCGCTCGCGCGGCGGCTGAGCATCCGCAAGGCGGACGGTCCCGCGCTGGTCGCCGAGTTGGTCGACCGGCAGATGATCCCGGTCGGCGAGTGACCGGTCCCCCGTACGTCAGCTCCACGGCGGACCCGCCCGCGCGGCGGGTCCGCCTCTCCCCCGAACGAGGTGAGGCATGAGCACCACGACGAACACGACGGCCGGGGCCGCGCCGACCGTGCTGGTCGACCCGGCCCCGCCGGTCGACCCCGAACCGCCCGCCCCCGCCGCGCCGTCGGCGGCGCGGGTGGACACCCCGACCCCGCACACGCCGGGCGGGGTCCCGGCCATGCCCGCGCTGGTGCTGGCGGGCAACACGACCGTCGGCGCGGTGTCCGCCGCCGCGCTCGTCGGCGGGCCGGTCGCGGCGGTGGCGGCCGGGGCGGCGTCGCTGGCGGCCGGGGCGCTGCTGGCGCGCGGGGTCGGGATCGACGACCAGGAGCGCGCTGCGGCGCGGACGGCGAAGCGCAAGGAGCGGGCCGACAAGCGCAAGGAGCGCCGGACCGCGAAGCAGGCCGCCCGCAAGACCGCCACGGCGAGCACCGGCGGCCGCGGCCGGGTGCCCGCGCAGGGCGGCAAGGCAGCAAAGGTCGGCGGCCCGGGCAAGGCGGCGGGGAAGACCGGCGGCGGCAAGTCCGGCCTGGGGAAGCTCGGCGGGGGCAAGGCCGGTGCGGCGAAGGGCCCCGGCAAGGCCGGTGCAGGCAAGTCCGGCCCGGGCAAGGCCGGTGCAGGCAAGGCAGGCGCCGGGAAGTCCGGTGCAGGCGCGGGCAAGGCGGGCGCGAGCCGCAGCGGTCTGCGTGGCGCGGCGAAGTCGGGCACCGCTCGGGCGAGCGGCGCCGCGAAGTCGGCTGCGGGCCGGGCCGGGCAGGCGGCGAAGGCCGGTGCCTCCCGCGCAGGCGGTGCGGCGAAGCGGGCCGGTTCGGCGGCGGCGCGCGGCGCGAAGTCCGCGCCGGGTGCGGCGAAGTCCGCGGCGGGCAAGGCCGGGAACGCGGCGAAGGGCGCCGCGGGTAAGGCCGGGAACGCGGCGAAGGGCGCCGCGGGCAAGGCCTCGGGCGCTGCGGCCGCGCGCAAGCAGGCGGCCGCCGCCGGCCGCGCGCAGCAGCGCAAGGCGACCACGGCGGCGCGCCGCGCGAACGCGGACGCCCGCCGCGACGCGAAGACCGCAGCGAAGGCCGCCGCCGGCGGGAAGACCGGCGGGCGGATCGCGGCGAAGAAGGCCGCCGCGCGGTCGGCGTTCCGGGCCCGGCAGGACGCCCGGATCGAGAAGGCGCGCGGCAAGGCCCGCAGCCGCTGGGCCCGCAACCGGCTCCGCAACTCCCGCCTGCGGTACGCCGCCCGGGTCGCGGCCGCGTCGCTGCTGCTGTTCCCGTTCGCGCTCGCGTTCGCGCCGTGGCGCGGGCTCGGGCCGCGCAACCCGGTGATGCGGCTGTGGGCGTGGGCCGTCGGCCGCGCGCGGGACGCGGCCGACGCGCGGGACGCCGGGATCGAGGACGCCGACGACGCGCTGAACGGCGTCGGCGACGAGGACCAGGACGACGAGGCCGTCAAGCCGACGGTCGAACTGCCCGACGCCAACCGGGGCGCGGGCATGACGGACACACCCACCCCAGGGGGAGACATGAGCGACAGCAACGGCGGATTCGACTTCGCGGGCATGGCCGACGAGATCGCCAGCGCCGCGAACAGCTACGACCCCGAGGGCGCGATGCAGGTCCTCAAGCTCATGGAGTCGATGCCCGAGGCGCTGACCTCGATCGCGAACGTGTTCAAGACGCTCGCCGAGAAGGCCGACGCCGAGCTGCCACTGAACCCGGCCATCGCGCAGGCGCTCGGCGACGTCCACGAGTCGCTGATGAACGCCGTCTCCGGCGCCGAGGAACTGCCCGCGCTGTTCCGGTCCGTGCACGAGGCCGACGTCGCCCGGCACGAGGACCCGCGCAACGGCGAGGAGAAGTGGGACACCGGCAACAACGACTGATCCGCGCTACCAGGCCTGTTCGACCCGTGCACGACCGCGATGCGGAGGAGACCACCGAGATGACCAAGTCCAAGAAGACCCAAGCCCACAGCGGGCCGGGGCTGGACTGGGCCGCGTCACACGGCCCGGTCACCGGCGCCCTGTCGGCCGCGTCCGGCGCCGGTGCGCTGGCCCTGGCCGGGGCCGCGGCCTCGATGCCCTGGGGGTGGCCGATGGCGATCGGCGCCGCCGGGGCCCTCGGCCACGCCGGAGCCGCCGCGCTGTACCGGCGGATGACCAGCACCACCGTGTGCACCCGCGCCGCCAGCTGGCTGCTGGCGGGCGGGTGGACGTCGTGGACGCTCGCCTCGCAGGCCGGGCCGCTGTCGTGGACCGCCGCCGGCACCCTGGCCGCGCTCGGCGTCGCCGTCGGCGCGATGGCGTCCGGCGCCGCGGTCCAGGAGGAAGCCGCCGAACTCGAAGCCGACGCCGCCGAACAGCGCGCGCTCGCCCGCGAGATCGGCCGCGAACGCGCCGAGGTCGCTGCCGAGTGGATCGACCGCATCAAGCGCGTGTGCCGGGTCCAGGTGAAGATCGAGGGCATCGAGCCGTGGGAGAACGGCGCCGGGTTCTGGATCGACGCCAAGCTGCCCGGCGGCGGCACGACCTGGCAGTCCATCGCCGCCTACGCGCAGGCACTCGCCGAGGACGCCGAACTCGAACTCGGCTGCACCATCAAGGTCTCGCAGGGGATCCGGCAGGGCCGCGTCATCCTCGCGGTGACCACCCGCCCGATCATGCACGAGGAGAAGAACTACCCCGAGGACTTCAGCCCGCTGTCCATCCTCACTGGCATCCCGTGGGGGCTGCTGGCCGAAGGCAACCCGGTACGGGTGTTCCTGCGCGAGGCATCCGCGCTGATCCTGGGCCCGCCCGGATCGGGGAAGTCGACGTTCGTCGACGGGATCCTCGCCGGGTTCGCCCGCTGCACCGACGTCATCACCTGGGTCATCGACCTGAAGGCCGGCGCGGTCGGACTGCCGTGGGTCCGCCCGTGGCTGGAGGCCACCGGCCGGGTGAAACCGCTGGTCGGTGTCGCCGCCGCGCCGCCGGACACCCGGCCCGGAGTCGACTGGCTCGCAGGCACCCCTGCCGAGGCGGTGCGGCTTCTGCGCGCCGCCATCGCCGTCAACAAGTTCCGGCAGAAGCACTACCAGGACCTCATGGCGCAGGCCAACACCACGCTGCTGCCGGTCTCCGCACGCATCCCCCAGATCGAGATCGTCATCGACGAGGGCGCCGAACTGCTGTCTTGGGCGAACCGCCGCGGCGACGACGACCTCAAGGCCCTCGCCCAGCTGGTGCTGGAACTGATGCGCACCTCGCGCGCGATGGGCATCCGACAGGTCCTGACCGCCGTCGACGGCAACACCGAGTCCATCGGCAGCACCGCCGTACGCAAGTTCGCCCCGGTCCGGGTCGCGCTGACGTCCGCGACGACCGACCGCATGAACGTGGACAAGCTGTTCGGCAACGTGAAGATCGACGTCCACCAGCTCAGTGCCCGAGGCAGCGGCGTCATCGGCCAGTCCGGCGACCCCGGTTTCGACACCGCCCCGTTCAAGGGCTGGAAGACCAAGCCCAGCCTCGCGCGGGACGTGGTCCTGGCCACCGCGCAGACCCGCTCCACAGGGTTGGACGGCCCGTCGGCGCGGCACCTCGGCGCCGAGTACGCCGAACGGTGGAGCGAGGAACGCGCCGGATGGCTCTGGAATTCCGGCGCCAGCACGGAAGGCGCCGAGGGCAACACGCCGCAGCCCAAGCGCGGCGGCCTCAACCTCTCGGCGTTCCGCAACGACGACCAGGAGCCGCCGCAGCCCCCCGCCCGCCGCGGCGGCGGGCTGAACCTGTCCGCGTTCCGCGACCAGCCGACCGGCAACGACGACGAGCGCCTGGTCGCCGAGTTCACCGCCGGACTGGACGCCGGACTCGCCCAACTCCTCGGCCCCGCACCCCAGCAGCAGCCGCGCCTGGCGGCCGCGTCCGAGGAAGGCCCCGCCGACGACGACGCGGGCCCGGCCTGGCTCGCCGCCGCGGTCGACGCGATCCGCGACGCGGGTCCCGCCGGCCTCGGACCGCAGGCCGTCGCCGACGCCGTCGGCAAGAACGTCAAGACCGTCCGGCAGGCCCTGCAAGGCCTCGTCGCGAACGGCCAGCTCGTCTACCGCGACCGCGGCCCCCGCTCGGCGTTCGTCCACCCCGACCACTCGGGAAACGCGGCTGACGACACGAACTGACCCACCCCGCACCGGTAACGCACAGCTACCCGGTACTCGGTACTCGGGCCCCCGAGTACCGAGTACACAGCCCCATCCATACCGAAAACCGGGTCTGAGCAGCGAAAAGCCCGAGTACCGAGTACCGGCTGCCGAGTACCGACTACCGACTGCCGCAACACACCGTCACCACGAGGAGAACCCGATGAGCGTCCTGCCGACCGCCGCAGCCACCGGCAACATCCCCGCCCCGACCGCCCAGCCCGACAGTAACGCCCCCACGTGGCGCTGCCGGTACTGCGACACCTACAACGCCTCCAACCGCACGACGTGCGTGGTCTGCGACTGCGCCAAGGCGGCTCGCTGAGATGGAGTTCTACTTCGAGTTCAAGAACGCCGACGGCGACCACCAGGCCGAGAAGTACGTCAGCGCGCCGGACGTCGCCGCCGCCGAGGAACGCGCCGCCGCGCTGCTGATCGCCAAGAACAAGGACCACAAGGCGGTCGTCCGCGTCGACGTCTACCGCCGCAGCCTCTTCGACCCCCGCAAGACCAAGCTCCGCCAGATCGACCTGTGACCACGCCCCGGGGCGGCCGCCTATCCGCCAAGACCGTCGGCCGCCCCGGGCTCCTCACCCCGCATCACACGAGACAGGAGACCCCCATCATGACCGACACCTCGCACCCCGCCGACGCCGTCCAGGACGTCGCCATACCGCCCGTGCTGCCGCCCGGCAACGAGGCCTTGTTCGCCGACTTCGTCGCCGTGCGCGGCGTCGTCGACGACATGGAGACGAAGGGCGCCACGCGGTTCACCGCGATGCGCGTCCTGGGCCTGTGCGCCGCCGCGCGCCCCGAGATCACGTACTACCGCGTCGTCGCGCTGCTCGACTTTATGGCCGACGCGGGCCGCCTGGTCCCGCTCCCGCACAACCGGTACGTCCTCGCGGTCGGCGAGGACGGCACCACCGCGCAGGGCCAGGTGAGCCTGGAGCTGTCCGCGTACTCCCTCACCCACGTCGTCGACGTCGACGACCCGCACACGGACGACGTCGACGTCGACGTCGACCCGGCCGCCGCCGACCTCGCGGCGCTCCAGTCCCTCGCCGACGACCTGGTCGTCGACGGACGCGCCGACGCCGAACTGCGGGCCCGCATCGGCGACCTCCGCGACAACCACCGCGCGGCCGACAGCAAAGCGGGGCTGCTGCTGGCCACGCTCGGCATCGCCGCCACCGCCCTCCCGCAGATCCCGTCCCGCGTCGGCGCGGCGGCCACCGGGGCCCTGTTGGGCGTGGCCGCGTTCCTGCTGCTGTTCGTCCTCGTGGCCCGCGGCCGCCGCCGGGCGTTCACCGCACACCGCGTCGACGTCGACCAGGTCCTCGTCGACGTCTGGACCGGCGCCTCGACCTTCGCGCTCGGACGCGAGCTCCAGCGGATGAGCCGGATCGCCGCAGCCAAGTACGCGCTCATCAACACGGCCGTCGTCCTCGTCGCCGCGGCCGCGCTCGCCGCCGGCACCGCGTTCGCCTGGTGACCGCCGTGGCGACCTACCAGCTCGCCGTCGGCGCCGAGACCGTCGACGTCCCGCTCCAGGCCTGGCAGTTCCTGGACCGGCACTGCGCCGACAGCGGATGCGGTCTCGCCGCGTTCATGGGCACGTCCCGCTGGACCCGGATCACCGCCGACACCCTCGCCCGGACCTACACGTACGCCTGCCTCGCGGGCCACACCTGGACCCGCGTCACCGACGGGAGCACCCGATGACCACCATCGCCCCCGACACCCCCGAGGCCCCGGACCTCGTCGACCAGGACGACGACGAGTGCGGCCCGCCGGCCGACCAGAGCTACCCGGCCGTCCGCGCCTACCACCTGGTCATCACCGTGCAGGTCACCGGACTCAGCAACCGCGGCCCCGCCCGCACCGCCACCCGCACCTACACCCGCACCGTCGACATCACGCCCGGCAAGACCAGCCGCGCCGACGTCTACGGCTGGGCCCGCGACTACGCCGTCACCGAGACCGCACGCACCCACGGCCTCGGCGACCAGCTCACCACCGCCGTCCTGTACTTCGACCTCGCGTCGGACCAGCTGTGGTGACCCCGATCTACCGCTACCGCCTCGCGCCCGAGGGCCTGCTGACACGTCGGCAACTCCGGGCGCGAGGCCTGCGCCCCGCCGGACAGCCGATCGCGGGCGAGATCCAGTGGCGCCGCGGCCGCCGCGTCGCCTACCTCTACCGCCTCGACCTCGCCGCCCCCGTACGCGAGATGACGCCCGGCCGGGCCCGCGCCCTCGCAGCCGCGATGCGCGCTCGGCGTACCTGTCCCCTCTGCCTTCGGGACCGAGAGTTCGTAATCTCCCGCGCCCTCGGCTGCTGTTGGCCGTGCCACCAGGCCCAGCAAGGAGAGAAGGAGGCGGCGTGACCCCGCGACACAACGGCACCGGACCGCCGACGCTGCCCGCCATTCCGCTCCCCACGGGAAGGCCCACCGCCGTGCGTACCGCGCCCCCGATGTACCTCCGCAGCCAACTCCACCTCGCCGACGGCCTGTGCTCCTGGGCGTGCGTCTGCGGCGCCGGCCGAACCGGCAACGACGGCGGCGAGTTGCGGCAGGAACGCCTCGACCACATGCCGGTGTGCGGAGCCAAGTTCACCCGCACGGACGAATTGCCGCTCGCGATCGTCCGGCCCGGCTGGTACCTCGTCGCCGACGAACTGCCCTGCGTGCTCTGCGGCGAGGGCACCGACGTCCGCTCCCCCAAGCGCAAGCCCTGCCATGTCGAGTGCGCCGACTCATGGACTGCTGCACGGGATTCAAACCATCAGTCTCAGCAGGCACCGCGTGTCGCGGTACCCACTCGGACCACAACCGCGAAAGGATCGCCGACAGCAAAAAGCCCCGACGCACCCAGCGCCGGGGCCCCGCTTACCGCTTCAAGTCTCCAGCCAGTGACCCGGTTCAACCGCCAAGTAGATCCCGGTTCACAGCCAACAACCGCCCGCCTGAGCAGCGATCGCGCCGCCAGGCAGGCGGCCGTTTCGCGTATTCAAGAAAGGGTCGTTCTGCGTTGAGTGTAGCCACAGGACTCTGTGGCCTCCAGATCTCCGGTCCGCGTGTCGGAGTAGACAGGGGTCGCGAGGACATTCCGAAGCCCCGGATGGTGTCGACCATCCGGGGCTTCGGTGCGTTCTCGGACTTGTCCGATAACACCATGATCATCCCGCTTCGGGGGAATCGCGGACTCCCCGCCCCCGCACCGGAGTTCGACGCTTCACGGCTCCTGGCCGGTGACGCGTGACCGTCGCCGCACGCCCGACCGTCCCCGCGCCCCGCGCCGTCGCGCGCCCGCGCTGCCACTGCGGCAACCCGATCCCCTACACCCCCGGCGCAGGCCGCCCCCGCACCTTCTGCTCCGACCGCTGCCGCCAGACAGCCCGGCGCGCCATCGCGAAGGACCTGCAAGCGCGCGGCGCGACCGCCGCCGGAATAAACGGTCGCCTTGGGAACTTCTCAACAGACTTGCCAACGCCTCCCCCGGGAACCGGGGCGGAGACCGTCGGCGCGGGGGATGAGGGGGCGCAGCGCCCCTCAGAGGTAGTCGCGTCCGAGGTGTCCCCGGGCCTGCGGCGTTGGCGGCGGCGGCGGATCATGCAGGAACACACCGCGCACCGGCCGTGCCGCAAGTGCGGCCGGACCGCGCTCGCGCCGGAACTGGGTGTGCTGACCGGCCGGACGGCGGACGGCAAGACGGCAGGCTCCCGGGGCCAGATGACGTGCGGCAGCATCTGGCTGTGCGCGGTCTGCGAGTCGGCCAAGCGCGCCGAGGACACCTCCGAACTGACCACAGCCGCGCTGCGCTGGCTGGCCAAGGGCGGCACGCTCGCCGCGGTCGTGCTGACCACCCGCCACAACCGCACGCACAAGCTCGACGACCTCGTCGGCGCGCTGTGGGGCAAGCCCGACATCGACCAGGACACCGGCGAAGTCCGCATGCGCAAGGCGGGCAAGGACGCGAACGGCGACACGGTGTGGAAGCCCGCCCGGGTGCCCGGGGCCTACCAACAGATGCTGGTCAACCAGAAGTTCCGCCGGACGATCGCCCCGTCGATCGGGTACGTCGGCATGGCCCGGAACCCCGAGGTGACCCGCTCGGAAGAGAACGGCTGGAACCCGCACGTCAACGCGCTGGTGTTCCTCGGCGGCACGCTCGACGGCACCCCGGCCAACGGAAAACTCGTCTACCTCGAAGACCCGGAGACGGGCGAGACGCGCTGCACGTTCGCGCCGGCCGCCGAGGATTTGGAGTCCTGGGAGGACTGGCTGCGCGACTTCTGGCAGGACGCGTTGCGCTCGATCGACCCGGACTACACCCCCACCACCGAGTGCGAGCGCGCCAACTGCAAGTGCGAGGGCAAGGGCCACGGCGTCTCCGTCAAAATCATCACCTCCGCCGACGACGAGGCGCTGATCCGGTACCTGACCAAGAGCGACGACAAGCCCGCGCCGCCGGTCGCGGCCGGAGCCGAAGCGGCCGCCGTGTCCGTCGCAACCGACATCGACGTCGCGCAGAAGACCGCGGCCGAAGTCGCGTACACCACCGGCAAGAACGCCCGGGGACGGCGGTCCATGACGCCGTTCCAGTTCCTCGACCGGCTGTGGGCGATCGACCGCGACGGCATGACCGAGGACCAGGCGCCCGGATACGGCACCCGTAAGGAGGTGCACGGCTGGTGGGGTGAGTACGACGCCACGATGCCCGGACGCCGCGCGTTCGAGATGACCCGCGGCCTGCGGCGCCACACCGACCTCGACTCGGACGAGGACTACCGGTTCGAGGACCAGCAGGCCAAGTTCGTCGCCGGAGTCGTCCTCACCGCGGACGCGCACGACAAGGTCACCGCCGCCGAAGCCGACTACACCGTGATCGAGGCCGTACGCGACGAGCGCGAGGCAGACGTCCCGGCCCTGGTCGCCGACGCGGGCGGGCACGCCGACCACGTCCGCCTGGTCGACGAGGACGGCTGCGCCGAGTTCCTGCAAAGCCTCTCCGACGTCGTGAAGGCCAAGGCCAAGAACCGGCTCACCGAAGCCGAAGCCCTCATGCGCGGCATGACACGCGCAACATGCGCGAGATGCTCCGGCACCGGCCATCTGGAGGAGTTCGCCGCCGTCGCCGACGGATCGTGCTTCGGATGCTGCGGCACCGGCTGGACCTGGACACAAGAGCCCGACGACCCGGACGAGGATGACCCGGACGAGGAAGAGGACGGCTCAGTCTCCCGCTCACCTGATGCCTCTCGGGCCCTGGCCGATGACGTCGGGGCACCTGTGCTGAACCCGGTCGACCCAATCCCCTAACGGAGCCTGGCGCGTTGAACCATGACGACGTCCACGACGACCAGGAGGCGGAGATGGGCCGACGCAAGGCGAAGAAGGGACCGCGCCGTCCCCGGCCGCAGACTCCACCCGTGTCCATCCCGCGGCTGCCCGAGAACCAGCGCTTCAGCAGCGTTGGAGAGTCGGTGAAGAACGGCACCATGGGTGGCCGGCCGCAAGCCGTCGCCGACACGGTGCGCAAGCTCCTCCCCACCTACATCGACATCAACAAGCGCGACCCCGACGGCCCCGCCTGCGACGGCCCGCTGCTCATTCACGACGACGGCACGTTCGAGTGCACCGCCGGATGCCCTGGCCCCCTCGAAGTCCTCCACGTCCCCGAAGCGCTCCAGTACTGCGACTTCGCGGACTTGTTCGGGATCTATGCCGATGAGTTGGACCACCACTGCCCCACGTGCATCACCGCCGACACCACTGAAGACGAACCCGGAGTCTGCACCGGAACCGAACTCGACCACGAGGACGGCACCACCACCTGCTCCCTCGGCAACGACTGCGGCGGGGTCCACATGACAGGCAACACCTGCAACCTGCTGAACCCGTGCGACCGGTGCGGCCTGCCCGCCCTCGTGTTCGGCTGAAGCCCCTCCCGCGACCAACTACGCCGAACGAGGCGGAAATCGGGGCCGGTTTCCAAGGTGGTCCCGAAAAAGCAGGCCTCGCCGCGGCTGCCGCAACCAGCCGCTGACCTGCGCAGATGACCACCAACTCACCCGCCTAAGGTGACGTCTGGGTGACGTCTCCGACGTCGGGCAAACGTCACCCAAACGTCACTCAAACGTCGCTTTCGCCCACCCCGCATCGGGGACGAAAACCCGTGCCAACCGCCGCGAAACCCTCCTCAACGCGGTCAGATAGGTCTACGGTGGACCACCCCGGAGGGCCGGACGGCTCGGGCCGATGGCACCCCCGGGGAGCCACGCGGGATGCGGGACGTGGACCAGCGTGGAGGCCCCCCAGGGTCACGACGGCCCCTGACTCCCCCCCACGGGACAGGGGCCGTCATGCTGTCCCGGTCGACGGTCGTACGACAGGTCGACGGTCGTACGGACCCCTATGTGCCAGTTGCCATCCCTTGAACGAAACATCTGACGCTTCCTGTTTGAACGGAAGCGTTCGACTCGGATGGTCCAGTACGGATAGCTCGCGATACGAAGCCTTGAACGTAACCTCACCGGGGTGCCAGACAGCTGCACTGTTAGCTGTGTCAATGGCATCTCAATAGCTTTCAGATGACTGGCACGGCATCATGTGTGTGTTCACACTGTCATCCACTCGTGTGCGGATGACATGGTGAAGACACACGCGCAAGTGTGGAGACATGGAAGAAGGCCGCCGCTTCTGTCCAGAACCTTGGTCGGGAGAGGACA